>NZ_JARVRS010000002.1 GCF_030209575.1 Leifsonia sp. fls2-241-R2A-40a
GTTATAAAGAGGCTCAACGGCGCTTTGGCATTCAAGGCCGGTCCACGGTACTGGTTTGGTTACGCAAGCATGGCCGACAGGACTGGAGCCAAGGCGCCTCAATCCGAGCGCTGCGGAGCAGGCCGATGACCGACCCCAACCTACCGCTGACACCCGAACAGCGGATCAAAGAGCTTGAAGAACAGTTGGCGCTGAGCAATCAGAAGGCCCAGTTCTTTGAAGCTGTCGTGAACGTCTTGAAAAATGATTACGGTGTGTCCATCGTAAAAAAGCGACCCGGCAAGTCCTCTCGCAAGGGCAAATCCAAGACCTGAGCATTACCAGGGCTTGCCTGTTTATGGGCATTTCGCGCCAAGCGTATTACAAGCGCAACCGAGCCTTTGACGCGAGAGTTTGCCAAGACCAGCAGGTAGTGGAATTCGTTCTGGAAAAGCGTCGGCGCCAGCCGAGGCTTGGGACGCGCAAACTGCACCACCTGATGCTAATTGAAGCCGCAACAGCGCTACGTGTCGGTCGAGACCGCCTGTTTTCCATCTTGCGAGAGGCGCGAGAGCTGGTTCCTCGCAAACGTGCTTATCATAAAACCACGCATAGCCATCATCGCTTCCGCCGTCACCCCAACCTACTCAAAGCTGGCCCGGAACAAGTTGTAGCCAGCAGACCTGAACAGGTTTGGGTCGCAGACATTACCTATCTCCCAACGCGGGAAAGTGTCGCTTACGTTAGCCTGATAACAGACGCGTACTCACGCAAAATCGTGGGTCATCATGTGCACAGCAGCCTGCATACGGAGTCGGTGGTCAGGGCGCTGCAGAAGGCTGTTAGTCAGCGAAAATCCAATCAACCGCTCATTCATCATTCAGATCGCGGAGCCCAGTATTGCTCTGATTTATACCAACGGATGCATACCCGGCATGGAATCAGGTGCTCAATGACTGACGGTTATGATTGCTATCAGAACGCTATGGCGGAGAGGGTAAATGGGATTTTGAAGACTGAGTTTTTGCTACATCGCCCCAAAGACCTGGCGGATGCAGTGAAAATGGTGGATGAATCGGTGCAAATCTACAACCGGGAGCGGCCGCACTTATCC
>NZ_JARVRS010000003.1 GCF_030209575.1 Leifsonia sp. fls2-241-R2A-40a
CCACCCGAGACTCAGTGAAATTGAAATCGCTGTGAAGATGCAGTGTATCCGCGGCTAGACGGAAAGACCCCGTGAACCTTTACTATAGCTTTGCACTGGACTTTGAATTTGCTTGTGTAGGATAGGTGGGAGGCTTTGAAGCGTGGACGCCAGTTCGCGTGGAGCCATCCTTGAAATACCACCCTGGCAACTTTGAGGTTCTAACTCAGGTCCGTTATCCGGATCGAGGACAGTGTATGGTGGGTAGTTTGACTGGGGCGGTCTCCTCCTAAAGAGTAACGGAGGAGTACGAAGGTGCGCTCAGACCGGTCGGAAATCGGTCGTAGAGTATAAAGGCAAAAGCGCGCTTGACTGCGAGACAGACACGTCGAGCAGGTACGAAAGTAGGTCTTAGTGATCCGGTGGTTCTGTATGGAAGGGCCATCGCTCAACGGATAAAAGGTACTCCGGGGATAACAGGCTGATACCGCCCAAGAGTTCATATCGACGGCGGTGTTTGGCACCTCGATGTCGGCTCATCACATCCTGGGGCTGAAGCCGGTCCCAAGGGTATGGCTGTTCGCCATTTAAAGTGGTACGCGAGCTGGGTTTAGAACGTCGTGAGACAGTTCGGTCCCTATCTGCCGTGGACGTTTGAGATTTGAGAGGGGCTGCTCCTAGTACGAGAGGACCGGAGTGGACGAACCTCTGGTGTTCCGGTTGTCACGCCAGTGGCATTGCCGGGTAGCTATGTTCGGGAAAGATAACCGCTGAAAGCATCTAAGCGGGAAACTTGCCTCAAGATGAGATCTCACTGGAACCTTGAGTTCCCTGAAGGGCCGTCGAAGACTACGACGTTGATAGGTTGGGTGTGTAAGCGCTGTGAGGCGTTGAGCTAACCAATACTAATTGCCCGTGAGGCTTGACCATATAACACCCAAGCAATCTGAATGCTCGAAAGAGACCAGATTGCGGTGTGTGAAGACGCAATGAACCGAAAGTTCGCGATGCTCACAAACACCTGTATCACATACCCGATTTGCTGAAGCGAGGCCAACCGGTCACGAGTCAGTACCCGAATTTCTTGACGACCATAGAGCGTTGGAACCACCTGATCCCATCCCGAACTCAGAAGTGAAACGATGCATCGCCGATGGTAGTGTGGGGTTTCCCCATGTGAGAGTAGGTCATCGTCAAGATTAAATTCCGAAACCCCAATTGCGAAAGCAATTGGGGTTTTGTTTTGCCCGCAGGAAAGTATTTTTACTTAGGCAGCGAACAATTTTGCACAGTTATTTTCGAATCAGAACACTAGAATAACCCCCATCTTTTTCGGAGCCAGAGCCTTTATGTCAGATCCGGTTGACGCCCAAGGGCTGTCAGATTTACCGCTGGAAGACTTGGTGGCCTGTCATGAGTGCGACCTGCTGATGCGCAAGCCCAAGCTTGCCCATGGCGAGAAAGCACTCTGCCCGCGCTGCGGTTACGAGTTGTACGCCCATCGCCATAATGTGGTGCAGCGCAGCCTTGCCT
>NZ_JARVRS010000004.1 GCF_030209575.1 Leifsonia sp. fls2-241-R2A-40a
CTATGGCCGCACTTTCCAGAGCGTTCCGCTAATCTCAAAGCCACTTAAGGGCTAGTCCCCGTTCGCTCGCCACTACTAAGGGAATCTCGGTTGATTTCTTTTCCTCAGGGTACTTAGATGTTTCAGTTCCCCTGGTTCGCCTCTTGCACCTATGTATTCAGTACAAGATAACCATCTTATGATGGCTGGGTTCCCCCATTCAGACATCTCCGGATCAAAGTCTGTTTGCCGACTCCCCGAAGCTTTTCGCAGGCTACCACGTCTTTCATCGCCTCTGACTGCCAAGGCATCCACCGTATGCGCTTCTTCACTTGACCATATAACCCCAAGCAATCTGGTTATACTGTGAAGACGACATTCGCCGAAAATTCGCAAAACTCTTAAGAGTCACTCACAAATTTTACCTTAGCCTGATCCGTTACCAGTGAAAGTAACGTTCAGTCTATCTTTCTATCACATACCCAAATTTTTAAAGAACGATCTAATCAAAAGACTAGAAATCAGCATTCACCATCACAGCGATGGAATGCTCATTTCTAAGCTTTCAAACTTCAGAAGCAGTGGTGGTGGAGCCAAGCGGGATCGAACCGCTGACCTCCTGCGTGCAAGGCAGGCGCTCTCCCAGCTGAGCTATGGCCCCGTATTTCTACAGGTTTCCCACACAAAAATTGGTGGGTCTGGGCAGATTCGAACTGCCGACCTCACCCTTATCAGGGGTGCGCTCTAACCAACTGAGCTACAGACCCAATTTCGGGCTGCTTCTATCGTCTTCTTCAATGAATCAAGCAATTCGTGTGGGAACTTATGGAGCAGCTGATGTCGTCGATTAAGGAGGTGATCCAGCCGCAGGTTCCCCTACGGCTACCTTGTTACGACTTCACCCCAGTCATGAATCACACCGTGGTAACCGTCCTCCCGAAGGTTAGACTAGCTACTTCTGGTGCAACCCACTCCCATGGTGTGACGGGCGGTGTGTACAAGGCCCGGGAACGTATTCACCGCGACATTCTGATTCGCGATTACTAGCGATTCCGACTTCACGCAGTCGAGTTGCAGACTGCGATCCGGACTACGATCGGTTTTGTGGGATTAGCTCCACCTCGCGGCTTGGCAACCCTCTGTACCGACCATTGTAGCACGTGTGTAGCCCTGGCCGTAAGGGCCATGATGAC